>NZ_JAKSYK010000138.1:0-26586 GCF_022829425.1 Methylobacterium sp. J-072
GTCAGGCCGACACCGCCCGGCACGACGAAGGTCGAGTTGTTGGAGCGGCTGCTGGCGTCGAAGGCGTAGCCGGCGTTGATACCGAAGTAGGCGCCGGTCCAGGTGAACACCGGGACGGGGGTGAACACCGGCGGCGGGGCGGCGCGGCGCGGCAGGTCGGCGGCAGCAGCCGCGCCGGTGAGGGCGGTAAACGCGGCCAGGGAGGCGATGAGCTTGGTCATGTACGGGTGATCCAATGGCGTGAAATCTGACGCCATGACTACCAATCCGTCGCCAGAAAAGCTGTAGTTTTACGGACACACTGCCTGGTCATGACGCGGCGCATCATAGTAAACCGTCGGTAAATATCTTCGGTCCGCCGAGCATAATTCGGCAATACTGAGCCGAGCGCGACAACGCCGTGGCCGAACATCGGTTGCGCGGACGCCGCGATCGAGGAGCGCCTGTGACCGAAGGGCAACAGCGCCGCCCCTCGCTTCCGAACGCGGATGTAACCCCGCGACCCACGATGCGTTCACGGGAAGCCATGCCCCGACGGGCAGCTCGATGGAGGCTCCATGCGCGCATTCCTTACCGGCGCCGCCCTGCTGGTCCTCGCGACCGCCGGCGCGGGCGCCCAGCCCTACGACGAGCGGCGCCCCCCGCCCACCGGCACGGATCTCGATCGGCCGCCACCGCCACCGAATCGGCTCCGCCCGCCGCCGCCCGAGGCCGATGACGACGGCATGCCGCCGCCCCGTCGCCGGGGACCGCCCCCGCCGGATGACGACGACGATGAGGACGATGACGCCCCGCCGCCCCGGTCGGATCGTCTCTGACGCCTGCTTGAGGGCGCACGCATCCGCAATCTTCGCCCAGACGGCGTTCGCATTCCGTACCCACTGTGACCCGGGAGCGGCAGCCGCCCGCCGGAGCCTCTGCTAGACAGGCCGGCGTCCCTGGATGCCGCTCATGTCCACTCGACCGCTCCTTCGTCGTGTTGCCCTGGTCCTGGCGCTGATGGGCGGCCTGTTGGCTCTGGCGGACGTCGTCGCCCGCAGGGAGTTGAGGCAGGCGGCCGACGAGTCTTTTGGGCGAAACGGCGCCATCGCCCATACGGCCGAGGCGACCGAGTAGGGGCTCGCGGCGGGGCGCGGATCAGCCGATCGATTCGACGGCCGGGACAAAAAAGGCCACCCCCGAGGGGGCAGCCCGAAGTCTTGGGAGGAGACACCCTTGGGAAGGGCGGCAGGGCCGCGACGCCGTCGCGATCCCGCGAGGCCGACTTAGGGGCGACGGATACGGCCGACAACCGCCCGGAGGGGCCGGTTCGTGCATAAGTGGGACCTGTTTTCCCCGCAGGTGCGCTTCCACACCATGGCTCCGCGCCGTCGCTGAGCACCGACGGGAGCTTCGCGGCCGATGCGAGGATCCGGGCCGCGTCCGCGCGCTGGAGCGCTCATCGCCGAAGTGGAGACCAATTCGGCTCACGCGAGCGCGCCCAATCAAAGACCGAGCGTCGTTTCCGAATCAGAACCAAGTGCCGCGCTCCGCCGTTGATGCCGGCGAGCCCGGTCGAGAGGCGATCGGTGCCGAGCCCGCCCTCGCTCACCGGTGCGAATCTCCGATGACCCGTCCGCGTCGCGTCGGCCTACCCTGGTATGCTCCGGAGCATTACGAGGCGCTCCGGGCCGGCCTCGCCGATGGGGCGAAGCTGCCCCCGCATTACGAGACCTGGCGGATCGCCACCGAGCAGATGGAGCGCGAGGTGCAGCGCAGCGGTGTCGCGGTCGTGCGCGTGCCGATCGAGCCCGAGGCCTTCGCGGCGTGGTGTACCCGCACCGGTACGGCGGGAGACGGCCCCGGACGCGCCCGATACGCGGCCGAGGCCGTAGCCGAGACCGACCCGGCTTGAGATCGGCCGCCGATTAGAACAGGGCCACCATCGCCACGCCCACGGTCATCAGGACGGCGCCGAGGATCCGCCACAGGGCCGAGCATTTTTGACGCGCCCCCGGCCGCAGACCGCCTATCGGCCGAGGCGGGCTTTTCGATCCGGCAGATGATGCACGCGGATCCTATTTCGCGATCGGCAGACGCCCGACCGAAGATCCGGACGCGTCTCGCACCACGATCGTCCAGGCTTCATCGGGATCGGCGGCGGCCAATTCATCGGCCATCTCGCGGATCACGCTCCGGGCCTCGGTCAAGGCTTCCTCCAAGCCGTCGGCCTCGACGCCTTCCTCGTCACGGATCGACTCCTTGCCGTTCTCGATGTCGAAGTAGAAGCGTTCAGGCACCTAGCACGTCCCCCTGATCGAAGCCCTCCGGAGAGAGCCTATGCATTCGGCTACGTAGTGCGAAACGGCACAGCAGCATTCAAAAACAACGATAAACCTTAAAATATCTCAAACCTGAATTCGCCGGCCGCGTTGCAATTATATCGAGATTTCGGCGAGACGATCCATTAAAGCTCTTGGCGATCGCCTTCCGAACCAAGGCCCTAAGGCCCGCTGAGGTGGCGCTCCTTGCTTGGGGCACTTGCCATGTCGACGTGTGACAAACCGGACTCTGCCAAGAGCACCGAAGCGGCATCAGACAGTAAAGACAAGTTGCGGAACCATATCCGTCGCGTGTTGCTGTGTATCAAGACACAAGCTGGACAGAACAAATCGGCTCCCTGAAGCGGGTACCGCGACGCGTCATCCGGCGGACGACTTGCGCCGGATGACACCGAGACCGGGTGGGCCAGCTCCGCGGCGGTGCGCGAACACGGGGATACTGCGACGCTTTGCGGCACAACATCCAGTCGGTCGACGGCTTGCTGTGGCGCGCCTGCGCTGGCGCGGACCGCCACCGGACGGCATCGTCGTCCGATGGAGAAGCCCGGAACCCCGACCTGCGAAGTCTCCGTCGAGGGGGCCTGGGTGGCCATGACGGTCGACGAGGCACAGGCCCGCCATCGCGATGCCCTCAAGCGCTGCCCGGCCTGCTTCGGGCGGCTGATGATCCAGGGCGGCTACACCGCGGTGCGCCGCTCATCGCTGTCGCATTTCCGCGTGCACGATGGCTGCCCGCTGATCCCGCGGCACTACAAGGGCGAGCCGAAACCCCACCCGGCGGCGATCGATTAAACCAAGCGGCGTGTTGCGCTCGACGATCAGCGGCGACACACCGTGAAAGTCTGCGGTTCCAAAGGGCTCTGCCCAGCACCGGCAAGAGGTCGAAGATCTTTTGGAGCCGTGACTCAGCGCTGGACCGCCTCGATGTCGTCCTCGAAGACCGAATCGGGCTGGCAGGCGTGCCAGTCCTTCTTCTCGTCGGACTGCCCTTTGCGGCCCCAGCAATAGCCGGCCTGAGCCAGGCGGCCGCTCAAGCGGTCGCGAAGGCGGCACTGCTCCTGGCTGACCGCAGGATCGCCCGAGCCCTCGCAGCCGCGTGCGGCCTTCGCCTCAGCGGCCAGCAGTTCGGGGATCGTCGGCGGCTGTTGCTGGGCCCCCGCCGCACCGGCAGCGATGACGAGGGCGAGGGCGGCGAGGGCGATGCGCATCCGGGTAGGATAGACGCCGGGGCGGCCCTGTCGAGGCGGTGGCCGCCCGCGTTCGGGACGATGCTCTATCGTCCGCGCAGGAAGAAGAACCAGATCAGGATGAGGACGGGGATCGGCACCCCGATCAGCCACAGCAAACCACCCGTCAGCATCGCGTTCTCCTTGTGCGTGTATTGGCCAACCCCGCACAAGTGGGCGTGTTCCGGCCGGTGCCGGCCGTCGCGCTGCGTCTCCGTCAGAAGGCGGCGACGAGGGCCACGCCAGCGACCATCAGCAGGCCGCCGAGGATGCGCCACAGGCCGGCGGGGTGGGACTCGAAGCCGACCCAGCCGAAATGGTCGAGCACGATCGAGGTGACCACGCCTGAGGTGACCAGGAGGCCGAGGAACGGTGCGGCTCCGATCTGACGCGCCACGATGAACTGGGCCAGGATGATGCAGCCGCCGAGGATCCCCCCGAACCACGCCCACCACGGCATCGCCAGCGCCTGAGCCGCCGTCGGCCAGGCGAGCTTGCCGGAGAGGAGACCGACCACGAGGATGCAGGTCGCGGTCCCGGCCGCGACCACGAGGCCGGCGGTCAGCGATTCGGCCAGGCCCTTCGAGAGCGCCCCGTTCTGTCCCGCCTGGACGGCGTTGGCGACGCCGGCCAGCAGCACGAAGCCGTAGAGATACCACATGGGTCGATCTCGATCTGTAACACCGTATCGGTGGGGCGGTCGGGATGGGGGCATTACGCGACCCGCCGGGGGCTTCGCGTCCCGCCGCGACGCGTGTTCCGAGACCGACCCGCAGGGCGGCAGGCGTCAGGCCGCGCCGTCGGGCTTCGATCCGGCGGCGTCCAGGCGCTCGGCCAATTCCTGGACGACCTCCTGCACCAGGGGCGGCCAGGGCACATCGTTGTCCTGAAGCAGCCGGGCGGCGCTCACCAGGGCGGTGAATTGCTCAGGCGAGATCGCGCGTCCCATGATCTGTGAAGCCAGCATCTGCTCGGCGAGCGCCGTCGCCAGACGCAGGACCTCCGGCATCTTGGCCGCCTTGGGATCCGTCTCCGCGTCCATCCCGGGGTCCATCTCGATCATGCCCGATCCCCTTCGCCTCCCGGACGCGCACCGCCGAAGTGGATACCGGTTCGGCGGCGGGGGTGTTCCATGATCGACCGCGCGATCCGCTCAATGACAGTCCATGCGCGCGCGAATTTGAAGCATCTTTTTCCGAATACGTGGCAGGCTTCGACCGACAACCCGTGTTCGACCGCGATTCGAGGCCGCCAACGCGATTCCGCATGGGGGCGTCGCAACGGGCTTTCCGAAGCACGTCCGAGCCTTGTCGCGGGCCGGGCCGCCGATCCGTCGCCAGATCCCGGGCGCGCTATCTGGTGATCCGCACCGAGACGGGATCGCTCCCGGGAAAGCTCTCCTCCAGGCCTTCATCGAGCCGCGCCTGCATTCGGTCAGGCTGGTTCTCCGCGAGATCCCGATCCGCTGCGGCATAAGAGGGGGCCGGACGCCGGCGCACCGACCGGACCACGTCGTAGGCCAGCAAACCGAGCCCGGCGGCGATCAGGAGGGCCGGCACCGGGTTCACGCGCACCTCCGCGACGAAGCGCTCGACCACCTCGCCGGCGGCCTGCCCCGATCGTTTCAGGTCGGCGAGATCCCGGGGGATGCCGGGCCCCTGGAAACGGGATTGCAGGTCGCCCAGCGTGCGATCCAGCCGCCCGCGGCTCGCCTCCACGTCCTGTTCGAGTTCGTCGGCTGCGTTGCTCATGGTGTCCTGCGTTCCGTCACAGCATCATCGCGACAGGCGGTTTCCGGCCTTCGGGATGATGCACGATCCTGGTTCTTACGCATCGTCCCGGATCTCGGGTCCGGGCCGATGCGTGAGAACCCGTGCGTCCTGCCTGATCTGCCGTCCCGTCCGGGTCGGCTCAAGGCCCGCCAGCGACGCCCTGCTCCGCCCGTAAAGCCCCAGACCGAGCGCGAGCACCAGGAAGGTGCCGCCCACGATCAGCGCGGCCAGGGCGTCCGACTGGACCAGCACGGCGATGCCCTTCACCAGGGCCAGGAGCAGCGTGAACAGGCCGGCGATGGCTAGGACCGCCGCCGCGAGCAGCAGAGCGAGGCCGAGCGAGATCCGGTGGACGCCCTGCGCCATCTCGGCGCGAAACAGCGCCAGCTCGTCGGCGACGAGGTCGCGCAAGTCGCGGACCGCATCGCCGACCAGGGTCGGGATGCTGCGTATGCCGGGTTCGGCCATCCTGTCCTCCTGGTTTGCGCGTCGCCGACGCGGGGCGGTTCAGGCAGAGACGGCGTCGACGCCGCGCTCAGATATCCGGCGTCGGCAGGACGTCGACCGGGACCAGGGCCCGGGAGCGCGGGACCGGCCGGATCCCGGGGGCCTGGATCAGCCGGTAGAGCGCGAAGCCGGCCAGCATGGCGGCGGCCGCGGTCAGGGCCGGCCGGCGCCGGGCCGCGGCCCGGACCTCGTCGCACATCTCACTGAGGGAGCGGCGGCCGATATCCTCGGCCAGCCCGTCGACGCCGAGGGCGGCCTGATCGAAGAAGGCTTTCAGCTGCGGCAACCCGTCGAAGCCGGCGCCGGTATCCCGGATCGCGTCCCCGACATCCGAGACGACCCGCGCCGCGTCGGCCCGCCGCTTGCCGGCATAGCTCTGCACCTGATCGCGCACGGTGTCGGCGAGCCCGCGCGCCGGGTCCTGATCCGGACCGGCAGCGGTCGGGCCGCGATCCTGGGCACCGTTCCGCATCAGGCTGTTCCTCCCGGGTCATTCCGTCTGAGGGAAGCCGGCGGCGCCGCATCCAGTTCCGCGGCCGGCCGGGCGTGTCGGGCCTTCCGGTGTCGCGGAAGCCTCCGCTGCGCCCCGATCAGGCGGCCTGAATTCCAGCATCGTGTGTAGCCTGTGTTAACAAACCCCCACCCGGTGGACTTGTTTTTAACGGTTTGTTAATCATTACCATCAGTTTAATCGTCGCCAAGGTCTACCGACAGGGAGAAGGCGCCCCGTGAGCGAGCTGCAGCGGCTGTTGAACGATCCGCGCTTCCGCACCGCCGACAAGTCGAAGCGCGAGCCGAATGCCGCCCCCGAGGCCAATCTCGGCAACGTCCTGCGGGTCGTCTCCTCGCTGAACGAGCAGACCCAGCCGCCGACGCCGCAATCGTCGCCGCAGGATTGGGATGCGCTGATCCACCGGGTGCAGGCGGCGGCCCGCCAGGCGCGCGAGATCGAGGCGCAGGCCCGCGAGCGCGAGGAGCGGATCGAGCACGTGCTGGAGCGGGTCCGGGACGACATCAACGCATCGAACGAGCGCGCGCGGATCGCCGAAGTTCAGGCGCGGGATGCGCAGGTTCGCGCCGAGGCACAGGTCATGGCCGCCGAAGAGCGCGCGAAGGCCGCCGAGGCCCGCGCCCGGGCCGCGGAGGAGCGCGCCCGGCACGCCGAGGAATGGCTGGCCCGGGTCCAGGACGCGATCCTGTCCGAGTTCTCGGACCTGACCGATCAGGCCGCCGCATGAGCAGCCCGGCCCGCGCGCAGGCGCTCCCCCCGGAGGGCGAGCCGGTCGACCGGGTGGTCGCGCTGTTCTCCGGAGCCGACAATGCCGCACCCGCGGAGGACGAGGATTGGTCGGCCTCCCTGCTGGCCGTCCGGGGCGTCGCGGCCCGGGTCCGCGAGATGCAGAAGCGCGCGCGGGACTCGGTCCGGGAGGCGCAGCGCACGGTGCGGGACGCGGACGCGGCGGCGCGGGCGGCCGAGGACCGGGCCCGCCATGCCGAGGCGACCATGCGCGAGGCGGTCGCCCGCGCGGAACGCGCCGAGGAGCAGACCCGCTTGGCGGCCGAGCGGGCCGACCGGGCGGAGGCCCGCGCCACGGAGGCGCATATGTGGCTGCGGCGCATGCACGAATGCATGGTCAGCGAGTTCGGGGCGCTCGCCGCCGAGCCGACCCGGCCCTGAGGCGTTAGCGCCGGGATCACGAGGCCGCCGGAGCGGCCACCACGTCGACCGCGTGCTGCGCCCAGGCATAGGGCTCGATATGGCCGTGATACACGGCGATCTCGAGCTGCAGGTTCCGGACGCACTCCTCGGACAGGTCCGCCAGGATGTCGTAACCGTCCTCGTCGATCGCCGAACGGACCACGACGAAGGGCCGATGATCGTCGTAAGTGACCAGCACTTCCTGTTCGGCATAGGGATCGAGCGGGTTAATACAATAATGGGCCGGCATCTGCCTTTGCTCCCGAGATGATGTCACCAGCATGCCTCTAGGTCCCGGTTGTAACAGCCCGATGAAGAGTGCCGATTGCCGTGGCGACACCGCGCATCACAGCGCAGGCCGAGCCTCGCCGTCGCAGGTGAGGCGCTCGGACCCGGCGGGCGCCGGGACGCCGGGGAGCGAAAACTCCGCCCGGAGTGCCGACAGCGCCGCGCGGATCGCCATCCGCACCGATCGCGGCGCGCTCCCAGCCTCGGCGCGCAGCTGAAGCTGCTGCAGCTCGTGCCGGAGGACCCGCCGCCCGGGATCGCCGGGCAGGCCGTAATCCGCGGTGAGCAGGCTCAACAGCTGACGGCCGAACGGATCCGCAAGAAGGGTCGCCATGGAGCCATCTCAACGCAGTACAGGAATCGGCCAATAGCGAACTGTGCTATATCGCTCGGTATAAACCGCTGATTGGCGAGTCCATAGCGCAGATGCTAGACGAAGATTACTGACTTGCGTAACCCCCGCGCTAGTCAGTACCGGTGAGGCGGGAAGGGGAGCTTTGCTCGCCCGCCTCGCCGGTACCCCCGGCTCGACCGGCTCCGGGAACCCGACGGCCGCCCCGACAGGCGAGGCCCGAAATCCCGGGCGGCGCGGTCCGCCGTATCGGGGACCGGGGATGTCCTGCGCCGGGCCGCGCCCCCCCCCCGATTATGTGCCGGGTTGCTTCTCTGCGCCTGCGGTGCCGGGGCAGACCGTCAAAACGACCCGATTATCTGAGAGCCTGCTTGACCGGTCTTTCCCATCCTCGCCCTCATCCTGAGGCGACGGAGCGAAGCGGAGGCCTCGAAGGAGCCCTCCAGCCAGGCGGGCGATCCCTGGAGGCCTCCTTCGAGGCTGCTCCGCAGCACCTCAGGATGAGGGGAGAGATTGGGATCTCCATCGGCAGAACCATCATTCGACCGCGAGCCTGCGGTCGAACAGGCTCTTAATGCCAAACCAACATTTCCGGGCGATGATTACGACATCCGAGCAATTCGAAACTGTCGATCGCGCAGGCCGCCGTGACCCTCAGCCTCGTTCTCAGCATCACCGCGCCGCTCCTGACCGGCGTCGCCGCCCTGCTCTGGGCCGGATTCGTCGCCCCGGCCCTGGACGCGTTGCCGGAGGCCGCGCCGCCGCGCGACCTGCGCACCTGGTGAGCGCCCCACCACCGGGACTCGAAGGCCCGATCAGGGCATGCGGCGGATCCCGGTGATGTTCTCCGGCGAGAGGTCGGCCGCGAGGCTCCGGTGCGGCGGGATATCGGCCGCCCGCACCCGGGTGGGCGGCGACCTGCGGTCGGCCGGGGCCGTGGCGGCGGCCTCCCGGTTCGGCCAGTCCTCCAGCCGCAGGGCCCGGGCGGGCTTCTGATCGCCGCAGCCGTCGCAGACCGAGACCAGCCACGATTGCCAGAGGCCGTCGGTCTTCTCCTGCGCCGAGCGCGCCTGCTCGCGATGCGCGGAGGCCAGCGGCAGGGTGTCGAGGTCGGATTGCTGCCTGGGCGTGGCCAGCGTCCGGAGCTCGTCGAGCGTGACGTCGCTCTTGACCGTGGCGGGAGCGGCCGAGGATGTGGCGCCCGGCAGGGAGCCGGTGGTGCCGGGATCCGGCCGGCAGCCGATGCAGATCCGGGTGCTGATTGCGGCATCCGCCGCCTGACGGGGCGTCCGGCGCTCGATCGGCTTGGTCGCGGTCGGGCTGGCGTCCCGGCTCGGCGGCTTGGTCTGTCCGACCGCCGTGGTGTTTGGCGCCGTCTCGGTGGAGAGCGGGCCGCCGCCGGTGCCGGTGACGTCCGGCTGCGCGCAGGCCAGCCCGGCCGAGAGGGTATAGAGCACGAATCCTGCAACAGGAGCGCGAAGTGTCGTCATGGTCACCTCCATGATTGGTCAATCGCGCGCATTGCATCGGGTTCAGTAATACTTCCGGATGAATCAGGCAGAGCATCGCCCCGACCCCGCGGGTCTCGCGCGCCGGCGCCGGATGCCGCCCGCACGCCCGGCGCGTTATCACGCCCGCAAACGCCCTCGCGGCGGGGGTCGGTTCTCGGAGGCATCCATGGATCTGGGTTTGAGCGGGCGCCGGGCGCTCGTATGCGCGGCCAGCAAGGGTCTCGGCCGGGGCTGCGCCCTGGCGCTCGCCCGCGAGGGCGTCGCGGTGACGATCACGGCCCGCACCCTCGAGACCCTGGAGGCGACCGCCGAGGCCATCCGCCGGGAGACCGGTGCCGTCGTGACCGTGGTGGCCGGCGACATCGCCACCGAGGCCGGCCGGGCCGCCGCGCTCGCCGCCTGCCCGGAGCCCGACATCCTGGTCACCAATGCCGGCGGCCCGCCCCCGGGGGATTTTCGCGACTGGGACCGCGACGCCTGGATCCGGGCGCTCGACGCCAACATGCTGGCGCCGATCGCGCTGATCAAGGCGACGGTCGACGGCATGATCGGGCGAAACTTCGGCCGGATCGTCAACATCACCTCCGGGGCCGTGAAGGCGCCGATCCCGCATCTGGGCCTGTCGAACGGCGCCCGCTCGGGGCTGACCGGCTTCGTGGCCGGCCTCGCCCGCCAGACGGTGCGGCACAACGTGACGCTCAACAACCTCCTGCCCGGCCCGTTCGACACCGACCGGATCCGCAGCAACGCCGCCGCCGGCGCCGCAAAGGCCGGCACCAGCGTGGAGGCGTTCCTCGAAGCCCGGGCCCGCGACAACCCGGCGGGACGCTTCGGCCGCCCGGACGAGTTCGGCGCCGCCTGCGCGTTCCTGTGCAGCCAGCAGGCTGGGTTCATCACCGGCCAGAATTTGCTGATGGACGGCGGGGCCTATCCCGGGACTTTTTGAAGGCCTATCCGGCCGGATCATCCCATCCATCCCCCTCATCCTGAGGTGGCGGCGCGAAGCGTCGCCCTCGAAGGAGCCCTCCAGCCGGCCGCGCGATCCCTGGAGGGCTCCTTCGAGGCGGCTGCGCCGCACCTCAGGATGAGGGATGCTGACCCAGGACACGGCAAGCGAAGCGTTCGGACACACCGTGCTCGGCAACGACGTGTTCGACACAAGCCCGGCGGCGAGCGGGGCTCAGAAGTTTCCCGAGGCTGCCTCCTTCAGGATCAGCCTCTCCAGGGTCAAATCGGAGATCGCTCGACGAAGGCGCTGGTTCTCGGTCTCCAGAGAGTTCAGCCGCTTGACCTGATCACCCTTCAGGCCGCCGTACTCGGAACGCCAACGGTAATACGTGACTTCCATCACCTCGATGGACCGGATTGCTTCGGCGAGCTTGCGACCTTGTGAGACCAGAACATCCACTTGGCGCAGCTTGGCAACAATCTCTTCAGCCGTATGCCTCTTCCGTCCCACGACAACATCCTCCACATGGCTCGAAGCCATACCTTAGGGAGGACCACTTTTCAGGGGGCAGGCCAGGCGTCGAGGGCCTGCTGCGCGACAAGACCCGCCCACCCGGCACCCCGCCGCATTCCACCCACACAGTGGCGAAGGTGCTGGCGCTGACGTGTTCGGAACCGCCGGATCGCCATCCGCTACGACAAGCTCGCCCGCAACTACGCCTCAGCCCTCGCTCTGGTCGCCGTCATCGCAGACGTCAAGGAGGTCTCGCATCCAGACAGTTAGCCGTTGCTACATGATCGGGCACAGCTCTAAGCGAGCCTTACGGGATCGTCACGGACGCGATCCCCGCCCTGTTCGGCACGGAAGGACAGAACTCGGAATGGGCCGTGGCGATAGGGGACTGCGATAACGACGATCCTTGCCCGCTCGCCGAGGTCGCCAGGCGATGCGTTAGAAAATCTGAACGACCGAACCATCTTCGGCCTGATCAGCTCAGCACAATGGCCATCGATATCTCGCCACATACATACGGACCAGAGCGCCGCATTGTGCAGTCATTTTTTGATCGAATATTGATGGCTAAAAATATTTTTATCGAATTCTACGTTTAATACGCACTTTAACTAATTAAACGGTGCGACATGTCTCAAACATCGATTTTTCATGTTGCATTGTACAATTTTTCGGCATCTTTTGCACCGCATATCCTTGTCATAAAGATTTTGTTAACCATCGCGATGAGAAATCGACGTCGCGTCGAATCGCCTTGACGCAGGGCGATCCGTTCGCTGACGACCCTGACCTTCCCGTTGACGGCTGCACGCGCGTTTGCAGACCGATGCGGGCAAAGAGACATGTTCCTGATGCCGCCCCTGCAAGGCCAGCCGTTTGTCCCAACCTGCGATCGGATAGGTCGCAATGGAGGCCGGCTTCTTGTCTCGACCATCAGCGCCGCGGTGCTGATTTTCGGCTTGGCCGCGCGCGCCGCTGAGCGCCCGGAGCCACAGGTCTCGACCGGTGCGGATGGGCAGAACGGGCAAGCCAACGCCTTCTTGTCGAACGTCGCCGCGACGCCCGGCCAGGACGGCAGCGACCTGAGCTTGATCGATATCGATCCCGCAGCCGCCGGGCACGACGACGCCGCGACGATCGAGATCGGCTCGAAAGGCGGCCGCGGTGGGCGGGGCGACACGCGCGCTTGGGCGTCCGTCCCCGGTGCCAGCGGCGGTCGCGGCGGTTCGGTCGCGGTGACCCTCGCGGAGGACGTGGCCGGGCGGGGCGAACAGATCACCGATGCTGCACAGCCGGACTTCAAGCCGATCCCCCGGTTCTGGGTCTATTCCAGGGGCGGAAACGGCGGGGACGCCCAGAAGGATGTCGGCGGCGGCGGCGATGCCGGGTCGGCCGGCCTGACCCTGTCGTCGCGGGTCTCGACCGAGGGGCAGGCCTTCCTCGGGGTCCGGGTCAGCGCGGTCGGCGGCAATGCCGGCTTCGGCGGCACCGACGCGGACCAGGCCGCGTCCAGACGGGGCGGTGCCGGCGGTCCGGCCTCGCTCACGGTGACGCGATCCGGCCAGGTGATCACCGACGGCGTCGGGGCGACGGCCGTGATCGTCGAATCCATCGGCGGCGCGGGCTCGATCCGCGGCAGCGGCACAATCTACAGCAACCCGTTCGTGACGCAGGGTGGCGCAGGCGGCACCGCGCGTCTCGACATGTTCGGGACGATCAGGACCTCCGGCGACTACGCCCTCGGCGGCCTCGTCCAGAGCATCGGCGGCAACGGCGGGAGCCAGCCCGATGCCGGTGGGCAGCCCGGTGCCCGGGGCGGCGACGGCGGCACGGTCACGGTGAACCAACGCGGCACGATCGTCACGGCGGGTGATTACGCCCTCGGCCTGGTCGCACAATCCGTCGGCGGTCCGGGCGGCAAGGGCGGCGGCGGCGTCTTCGGCGGCGGCAAGGGCGGCGACGCCGCCACCGGCGGCGCGGTGACGCTGACCAACAACGGCACGGTGGCGACTTCCGGCGCGGGGGCGACCGGTCTCGTGGCGCAGAGCATCGGCGGCGGCAGCGCCCTCTCGGCCCTTCCGGTCTCGGCCCTCGAAGTATCGTCCAAGACCACCGGCGGCGGAGCCGGTGGCATCTCGTACTGGTTCGGCCGCGGCGGTGCCGGTGGCACGGGGGGCGCCGGCGGTACCGCGTCGATCATCAACGACGGGGGCCGGATCACGACCGGGGGCGAGACCGCTTTCGGGGCCCTGGCGCAGAGCATCGGGGGCAGCGGCGGCACCGGCGGCGGCGCCTTCCCGGCCGGCGCCTTCTTCTCGCTCGGCCTGGGCGGGAGCGGCGGCGGCGGCGGCGATGGCGGCCTCGCACGCTTCACCGGCCTGGGCGGCGCAATCGAGACAGGCGGGAACGGATCGACGGCCGTGCTGGTGCAGAGCATCGGCGGCGGCGGCGGGGTGGGCGGCGACGTCAAGAGCATCGCGGCCGGCGTGGTGATTTCGGCCTCCGTGGCGATCGGCGGCAGCGGTGGGAAGGGCGGGAACGGCGGCGAAGCACAGATCGACAGCAGCACGACCGTGACCACAGCCGGTTACGCGGCGAACGGCCTGTCCGTCCTCAGCATCGGCGGGGGCGGCGGGGTCGGGGGCATCGCAAGCGCGACGGCGATCACGGCGCCCCTGGTAACGCCGAGCGGCAAGGCGCTGCCGAGCTTCGCCTTCTCGGCCGCGATCGGCGGCTCGGGCGGGGATGGCGGCAACGGCGGCACCGCGGGCGTCGTCAATACCGGCCAGGTCACGACCTACGGCAACGCGGCAATGGGCCTTCTGGCCCTGAGCGTCGGCGGCGGTGGCGGCATCGGCGGCGATGCGGCGGCCTATGCGCTGGCGGTCGCGCCGCCGGGCGAGATGGCCGTGTCCGTGTCAGCGACGCTGGGCGGTACGGGCGGCGGTGGCGGCAATGGCGGCACCGTGAAGGTCGAGAACCGCGGCGTGGTGCAGACCTCGGGGGACGGTGCCATCGGCATCGAGGCCCAGAGCATCGGCGGCGGCGGCGGCAATGGCGGGGGCGCTACCGCGACGAGCAACAGCATCAGCCTCCGGCGGAACGTTGAGGTGTCACTGGCCATCGGCGGCACCGGGGGCGGGGGCGGCACCGGCGGCACGGTCACCGTCACGCAGGCCGGGACCATCACGACCGGTGGTACCTACGCCGCCGGCATCCTCGCACAGAGCATCGGCGGTGGTGGCGGCAACGGCGGCACGAGCTCAACCCTGGCGGCCCCCGGCTTCTCCCTCGACAAGACCGTCAACGACCTCCTCGGCAAGCTTCCCATCGCCGATGCCCTCACGGTGACGACGACGATCGGCGGCGGGTCCGGCATCGGCAACCGCGGCGGCCTCGTCACGGCCACGAACCAGGGCGCGATCACCACCAGAGGTTCGGATGCGCACGGCATCGAGGCGCAGAGCATAGGCGGCGGCGGCGGCAACGGCGGCGCCGCGTCGGGGTCGGCCGCGGGCAAGCTCGCCGTCAGCCTGAAGCTCGGCGGCAAGGGCGGTATCGGCGGCAGCGGCGGGGACGTGACCGTCACCAATACCGCAGCCGGCGTGATCACCACCTGGGGCGACGGTTCCCACGGCATCCTCGCGCAGAGCATCGGCGGCGGCGGCGGCACGGGCGGCAGCATCGCCGCGCGCGAGGACTCGGATCCCGACGCCGTGGGCGCGCTCTGGCAGCAGATCAAGCAGGCGATCGGTGTCGCCGATTACGAAAAATGGGCGAAGGACAAGAGCAACAAGGAAGACAAGAAGGCGCTCGACCAGTTCCTCAAGGACATCAAGACCAGCGATACGTACAAGAGCCTGGCCGACAAACTCAAGAATTCGGATTTCGGCAAGGCGCTCAAATCCTACAGCGGCAGCATCAACGGCTACCTGGACGCGCAGAAAAAGGGCGCCGCCAAGCTGCGCGATCTTTCGTTGACACTGGCACTCGGCGGTGATGGCGTGCAGGGCGGAAGCGGCGGCACGGTCTCCATCGAGAATGCCGGCACGATCGCGACGCGGGGCATCGGTTCCCACGGGATCGTCGCGCAGAGCATCGGCGGCGGCGGCGGCCAGGGCGGGCTCTCCTTCGCGGAGGCCACCAACAAGGCCAACGGCACGGTGACGCTCGGCGGCGCGGGGGGTAGCGGCAACACCGGCGGCACGGTCAAGATCCTCAACACCGGTCTCGTCGCCACGGCGGAGGATGCCGCCTACGGCCTCTACGCGCAGAGCATTGGCGGTGGCGGCGGCAATGGCGTCGCCGGCAGCGTCGCCAACAGCAGCGCGAACAAGGGCCTGACCCTCAACCTGACCGTCGGCGGGTCCGGCGGGACCGGGGCGCATGGGGGTTGGGTTCAGGTCGAGAACCGCGGCTCGGTGACCACCACCGGGACCGAGGCGCATGCCGTGGTCGCGCAGAGCATCGGCGGCGGCGGGGGCAGCTTCTCGGCGCCGTCCGCCGACACGGCCGACACACCGGACGGCGAGACTGGCACGGCCACCGCAGAGGACGGGACGGCTGCCGCCGCGACGGGACAAACCAAGAGCGATGCCAAGACCGATACCAAGAGCGACGCCCAGGCGCTGACGGACGCCCTGCTCTCGGCGCTCGATATCGAGCGGATCGCCCCTCCGGAGGATCCGGCGGGCGTGTCGGAGAAATCCGGCAGCCTGACGCTCGGCGGCTCCGGGGGCCGGGCGAGCAACGGCGGCGGCGTGACGGTCGTACAATCCGGTACGATCGCCACGAGCGGATTCGGGGCCGTCGGCATCCTGGCCCAGAGCATCGGCGGCGGCGGCGGCCTCGCCTCGGTCGCGGCCGGCCCGGGCGGCCACAGATACACGTTCGGGATCGGCGGCGCGGGCGGCGCCTCGGGGAATGGCGGTCCGGTCACGGTGAGCCTGACCGCGGGTGCGCAGGTCTCCACCACCGGCGACGCGGCGCCGGCCCTGCTGCTGCAATCGATCGGCGGGGGCGGCGGCTATGGCGGTGCGCATCAGGTAATGGGCTACGCGGTTCCCTATGCGCTTCGGGACGGGTCCAGCGGCGATGGCGGGGCCATCCGCGTGACGCTGGACGACGGCGCCGTAATCCGCACGACCGGCGCCCAGTCCCACGGCATCCTTGCGCAGAGCCTGGGCGGCGGCGGCGGCCTGCTCCTCGATCTGTCCGGCCCGGCCATCTCGGCTTCGGCGGCGTCGGGCCAGAGAAGGCCCGGGTCCAGCGGACAGGGCGGCGACATCGACATCAGGTCGTCCGGGTCGATCATCGCGTCGGGCCTGGATGCCTACGCGATCTTCGCGCAATCCGGGGTCCAGCGCACCGACGGCAGCCTCGAGCCCGACCCGGCCCGGGGCGGCAAGATCGCCGTCCGGGTGGACGGCCTCGTCACCGGCGGCAGCGGCACCGGGGCGGCGATCCGCGTCGATGGCGGTCGCTACACCACGATCGACATCGATCAGCGCGCCGTGGTCAGCGCCGCCTCGGGCCGGGCGATCGTCGGCGCGTTCAGCGCCGGCGAGATCAACAACCGCGGCACCGTGATCGGCGACGTGGACCTGGCCGGCGGCCCGACGGGCGGCGTCACCTTCATCAACGGTGGCTTCCACAACACGGGGGCGACGTCGGCGATCCTGCGCACCGGACCCGAAGGCGTCATCGCGCTGGGTCCGAACGGCCGCCTTCACAACAGCGCCATCCTCGACATCGGCGGTGTCGGCACCGTCGCTCGGGCGACGGTGACCGGCAATTTCGAGCAGAGCGCGTACGGACGCCTGCTGGTCGACATCGCACCCCTGGCGCCGGAGGGGAGCTTACGCAACGATCTTCTGACCGTGACCGGCACCGCCTCCCTAAAGGGCGTGGTCGAGCCGCACCTGATCGACGGGCTGCTGCCCGGCCGATACACCTTCCTCAGGGCCGGCCAGGTTCAGGATGCCAGCGCCACCGCCACCGGCGGCAGCATCCATTCGGGCGCGGTGCCGATCTCCTGGGCGCTCGTGTCAACCGGCGACAGCATCGCCCTGACCCCGCAGGCCCATTTCACGGCGCCTCTGGGCGTGACGCTCACCACGGACCAGCGCAGCGTCGCGCAGGGCCTGCAGGACGCCTGGGACGGCAACACCACCAAACTGGGAACCCTCTACGGGCGCTTCCTCTCGGTCGACAGCCAGAAGGCCTACGCGGCCGCCCTCGACGAGCTGAAGCCGGAATCGAACCAGGACAACCTGACCGACCGGACGCTCGACACCCGCAAGGGCCTCCAGCGGGCCATGAGCTGCCCGGCCTTCACCGGCACCGGCACGCTCCTGCGCGAGGGCGAATGCGTCTGGGGCCGGATCACCAGCGCCCACACGACCCAGTCCGCGACGGCCGACGACGTCGGCTACCACCAGACCGCCCTCAGCTACCAGACCGGTCTCCAGACCGAGTTCGCCCCGGACTGGTTCTTCGGCCTCACCGGCGCCTATACCCGCGCCCTCCAGAGCGATCCCGACCGGATCACCGGGACGACCAGCGATGCCGGCGACGTCTCGGCGGCGCTCAAGCACCAGATCGGCCCCTGGCTCCTCGCGGCCTCGGCCAATCTCGGCTATTCCTGGGCCGACAACAAACGCCTGATCGACTTCGGCGGCATGACCGCGACGGCGCGCAGCAAGTCCGGGATCCTCACCGCGGGCGGTCGGCTGCGGGCGAGCTACCAGGTCCTGTTCGGGGACTGGTACCTCAAGCCCTACGCTGATCTCGACCTGCTCTACAGCTACAGCCCGGCCTATTCCGAGACCGGCGCCCCCGGCTTCAACCTCGACATGCGCCCGGTCGCCAAGACGCTGGTGGCGTTCAGCCCGATGCTGGAGATCGGCGGCCGGATCGACTTCGACGACGGGCGCTGGATCCGGCCCTTCGGCACATTCGGCGTCACGCTCCTCTCGGACGACCACTTCACCGGCAAGGCGAGCTTCCAGGGCACCGGCGCGCTCGGGCTGTTCGCCACGGAATCGGCGATCCCCGACCGTCTCGGCGAAGCGGGGCTAGGCTTCCAGGTCAGCCTCGGCGGCGGCATCGAGGTGACCGGCGAGTATCAGGCCCAGGTCGGAGACCATTTCCTGTCGCATGCCGGGACCGCCCGGATGCAGTTGCGCTTTTGACGGAGGTCGGGGGCCACGTTTCGGGATGATGCTTTATCGCTGGAAGAGGCAGCACGTCGGCATGGGCATGCCCGAGATCCGGCGGCGGAAGCGTTGCAGGTCGAGAACACCAAGCTCGAGCGGTTCATCGCAGACCTGACGCGCGATCGCGAGCCGCGCGGCGCTCCTGCTCGACAGGATCGAACGGACCGGGGCGACGGGTGCGATGCTCCGCAACGGGGATCCGGCCCCACCAGTCGTCCCGGCGGACGCGTTGCGATGCTGGTCTCGCCGGCCTGAGTTCAAGCGCTGGCGTTCAGGCTCCGGAACCTGATCCGCCAACGCCCCTCTTGAGCAAGCCGACCGTCACCGCGGTGACGACGGTGCCGGCCGCCAGCGCCAGGATCGCGGCGCCGAGATGGGTGACCGCGTTCGGGATCGGCAGGATAAACAGGCCGCCATGGGGCACCTTCAGGGTGACCCCGAGGGTGAGCGCCAGCGCCCCGGCTACGGACGAGCCGGCCACCAGGGCGGGGATCACCCGCAGCGGATCGGCCGCTGCGAACGGGATCGCCCCCTCGGTGATGAACGCCGCGCCGAGCACGGCGGCGGCGCCCCCGGCCTCGCGCTCCGGGGCCGTGAATCGACCCGGGAACAGGCGGGTCGCCAGGGCGAGGCCGAGCGGGGGCGTCATGCCGCCGAGCATCACGGCCGCCATCGGCGCGTCGACCCCGGAGGAGAGCAGGGCCGCCGCCGAGGCGTAGGCGGCCTTGTTGATCGGGCCGCCCATGTCGATGGCCATCATGCCGCCGAGCACGAGGCCGAGCACCAGCGCGCTCGCCCCCTGCATGCCCTTGAGCCAGCCGGTCAGCGCGGCCAGGGCCGCCGCCACGGGTACGCCGACCACGTAGATCATCAGCAGGCCCGTGATGGTGGTGGCCAGCAGCGGCAGGATCAGGACCGGCTTCAGGCCCTCCAGGGTACGGGGCAGCCGGATGTACCGGTTGAGAAATCGGGCCGTGTAGCCGGCGATGAAGCCCGCCGCGATGCCGCCGAGGAAGCCGGCCTGGAGGTTCGCCGCCAGCATGCCGCCGATCATCCCCGGGGCGATCCCGGGCCGGTCGGCAATCGAGTAGGCGATGTAGCCGGCCAGCGCCGGCACGATCAGCGCGAAGGCGCCCTTGGCGCCGATCTGGCCCAGCGCGTAGCCGAGCGTGCCGGCATTGCCGGGCGCCATGGCGTCGATGCCGCCGACCGCGAAGGCGAGGGCGATGAGCAGGCCGCCCGCCACCACGAAGGGCAGCATGAACGAGACGCCGGTCATCAGGTGCTTGTAAGCGCCGGCCTGCCGCTCCGCCGCCTTGGGCCGGGCCGGCGCCATCCCGGCATCCGCCCCCTCTGCCGGCTGAACCTCGGCCTCTGCCAGGGCCGTCGTGATCAAGCCCTTCCCGTCGCGGATCGCCGCCTTGGTGGTGGTGGCATGGACCCGCTTGCCGGCGAAGCGCGCCCGGTCGACCCCGGTATCGGCGGCGATCAGCACCAAATCGGCCTGCGCGATCTCGGCTTCCGTGAGGGTGTCGCGGGCGCCGACCGACCCTTGCGTCTCCACCCGGATCGCGTGGCCGAGGGCCTCGGCCGCCGCCTGGAGGCCCTCGGCCGCCATGAAAGTGTGGGCGATGCCGGTCGGGCAGGAAGTCACCGCCACGATTTTTTTGGGAGCGGGGCCGTCCATGGGACTGGCCGGCGCAGCCGCCGTATCGGCCAGGGCTTGGTCGAGCACGCCGTCCACGTCGGTGAGCACCTCCTCGATCGCGGCGCGCGCCTGCCGGAGCGTGCCGAAGCGGCCCGCACCGAGATCGCCCGCGCCGACCAGCAGCACCGCCCCGGCGTCGCGGATCGCGTCCTCCGGCAGCGGATTGGCGCCCGGGGTGCCGCGCAGCTCCAGGGCGATCGGCTGGTCGCGCCGGGCCGCCGCCTTGCGCAGCGCCTCCACCGCCAGGACGGCGAGGGTCGAGCGATCCCCGCCTTCGACCACCGCCAGCAACCGCGCCATGGTTTCCTCCCTGTTTTCTTGGATGCGCCTGCGGATCCGGCCTCGCGACCGCGGGCGCAGGTTCAGCCCAGCGGCTCCACCCGGATCGTCCGGGCGATGGCCTCGACAGTGTCGCGCGGGGGCAGGTTCGCGCCCGACCGGGTGAGTTTTCCGGCCGCGAAGGCCAGCGCGAGCTGGGCGGTCCCGATGAGGTCCAGGCCGGCCTGCAGGCCGGCCACGAGGCCGGCCACCAGGGCATCACCCGCCCCGACCGTGCTCGTCACCTGCGTCGCGGGTGGATGGGCATGGACGGCGCCGCCTTCGGTCAGGAACAGCGCCCCTTCGGCCCCGAGGGAGACCACCACCACCGGGATGCCGTGCGTCCGCAGGCGAAAGGCCGCGTCCCGCACGTCGCCGATCTCGGGGAGCGAACAGCCGGCCCACTCCTCCAGTTCGTGCCGGTTCGGCTTGACTGCATAAGGCAGTGGATCCGCCGCCAGCGAGGCGGCCAGGGCCTCGCCGGAGGCGTCGAGCACCACCCGGGCGCCCCGGGCCTTCAGGAGCCGGCTGAGGTCCGCGTAGGTCTCCGGCGGCAACGATCCCGGCAGGCTGCCGGCGAGCACCACCAGGGTGCCGGGCTCCACCCGCTGGAGCAAAGCGGCCCGGGCCGCGTCGAGCGCGGAACCGGTCACCGCGAGACCGGGCAGGTTGATGTCGGTGGTGTCGCCCGAGCGCCGGTCCAGGAGCTTCAGGTTGGTCCGGGTCTCGCCCGGGATCCGGATGAAGCCGTCGGCGATGCCCTTCGCGGCGAGCACCTGATCGAACGGGCCGGCATTGTCGGCGCCGAGGATCCCGGCCGCCGCCACCGGCAGGCCCCAATCGGCCAGGCAGCAGGCGACGTTGACGCCCTTGCCGCCGGCATGGACCGTCACGGAACGCGCCCGGTGCACGGTGCCGGGCACCAGGGCGTCGAGGATGACGGTCTGGTCGATGGCCGGGTTCAGCGTGAGGGTGAGGATCGCGCTCATGCGGCCTCCCCCGGATCGAGGGCGCGCACCGCGGCGGCATCCTCCTGGTCGCAGGCGCGGGTCGCGAGCGCCTTGAGCGCATCCATCTCGGCCGTGCGCAGGCGCGCCTTGACGCCGGGTAGGTCGCGCGGGGTCATCGACAGCTCGTGGATTCCGAGCCCCGCCAGCAGGCAGGCGCCGAACGGATCCCCGGCGATGCCGCCGCAAACGCCGACGAAGCGCCCGTGGCGCGCGGCGCCTTCGCAGGTCATGCGGATCAGCCGCAGCACCGCCGGGTGCAGCGAGTCCGCCTCGGGAGCGAGTTCGGTGTTCTGACGGTCGATGGCCAGGGCGTATTGCGTGAGGTCGTTGGTGCCGATCGAGAAGAAGTCGCAATGGCGGGCCAGCGCGTCGGCCTGGATTGCGGCGGCCGGCACCTCGATCATGATGCCGAGCGGCACCGGCGGCGCGCCGATCTCGGCCCGGATGCCCTCGGTGATCGCCCGCAGCCGCAGCACCTCCGGCACCGAGGTGATCATCGGCATCATAATCGAGAGCGGCGCCTCCTGCCCGGTCGGGGCGCCGGGGCCGATATGGTCCCGGGCGGCCCGGTACAGGGCGCGCAGCTGCGGCTCCAGCAAGTCCGGCCGGCGCAGCAGCAGCCGGGCGCCCCGGACGCCCAGGAACGGGTTCTCCTCCTTCGGCAGCCGCAGGTGCGAGACCTGCTTGTCGCCGCCAATATCGAGGGTGCGCACGATCAGCGGACGGCCGTCGAGGGCCTCCAGCATCGCCCGGTAGGTGGCGTACTGGTCGTCCTCGCCGGGGCTCTCGCCCCGCTCCAGGAACAGGAACTCGGTGCGCATCAGGCCGACGCCCTCGGCACCCTGGTCGAGGGCGAAGGGTACCTGCTCGGGATTGTTGACGTTGGCGCCGATGGCGACGGCATGCCCGTCCCGGGTCCGGGCGGGGAGGGCGCGCTCGCGCGATTCGGCCTCGGCCTGGGCGCGCTGCCGGTCTCGCCAGGCTTGCGCCGAGGCGATGTCGGCCGCGCTCGGGTCGAGGTAGAGGCGGCCGGTGGCGCCGTCGAGGATCGCCTCCGAGCGGTTGGCGAGGGCCAGCAGGCCGGGGCCGCCGGCCACGATCGCGGGAATCCCGAGGGTGCGCGCCAGGATCGCGGTATGGGAGGTCGGGCCGCCCTGGGCCGTGGCGAGCCCGAGCACCCGGGCCGGCTCGAGCCCGGCGGTGTCCGAGGGGGCGAGGTCGGGGGCGATCAGGATGCAGGGGCGGTCCGGCAGGTCGTGGCCGCTCTTCAGGGCCGGATCGATCTGCGCCAGCACCCGGCGGCCGACGTCGCGCAGATCCGCGGCGCGTCCGGCGAGCACCGGGTTGCCGAGAGCCGCGAGCTGGTTGGCGATGCGATCGACCGCCGTATTCCAGGCATAGGCGACGCCGTGGCCCTCGACCATGAGCTGGCAGGCCAGGGTGATCAGGTCCGTGTCGGCGATCAGCTCGGCCTGCGCCCGGAAGATGCCGGCATCGGCCTTGCCGAGGCGCCGCTCGGTGTCGTCGGCGAGCGCCTTCAGCTGGTCGACGGTGGCCCCCAGCCCCCGGTGCAGACGGTCGCCGCCGGTGGTCAGGGGCTCGGGCTCGTCCGGGACGACGATCTCGGCGCCGGCCAGGACGTGGATCGGACCAATGGCGATGCCGGGGCTGGCTCCGATCCCGGCGATGACCTGCGGCGCGTCGGACGGGTTCCAGCCGGCGACCGGCCCCGCGGCCTTCGCGGCGGCCTCGGTCGCCCGCTGTGCCGCCGCCTTCTCGCCGGCGCTCAAGCTCGTGACCGCGGCGCGGATCTTGGCGAGGCCCCCGGCCTCATCGTCGCCTTCGGCGGAGATCGTGATCGCATCGCCGCAGTGCAGGCCGAGCTGAAGCAGGCCGATCAGGCTCTTGGCGTCGGCGACCTGCGTGCCGTGGCGGACCTGGATCCGGGCCGGGCAGGCTTTCGCCACCTCGACCCAGCGGGCAGCAGGCCGGGCATGCAGGCCGGCGGGATAATCGACGGTCCAGTCGAAACGCTGGCGCAGGTCCGCGACCGGGCCGGAGGCGGTGGTAGCCGCGTCCTCCGTGAGGGCCGCGACGAGGTCGGCCTCGCGCGCCGTTGTGCGCAGCCGCTCCAGCCGCACCTCGTCCTGGATCAGCCGGGTGAGGCGGCGCAGCACCGTGATGTGGGTATCGGACTGGGCCGCGATGGCGACCACCAGATGGGCCATCTGGCCGTCGTGCCAGAGGATGCCCTCCGGCACCTGCAGCACGGCGAGCCCGCTCGCCAGGACCAGATGCCGGTCATCGACCATTCCGTGCGGGATGACGACGCCGTGGCCGAGATAGGTGTTCGCCACCGCCTCCCGGCGCAGCATGCTCTCGCCGTAGGCCGCCTCGATGCAGCCGGAAGCGGTGAGGAGCTGCGCCGCCTCGCGGATCGCCGTCTCCTTGGTGGCCGGCTTGGCCGCGATCCGCACGAGGATGCGCGGCTCAAGGTTGGGTGTCGATGCGAGCATGGCGCGCTCTCCTCCCGGCTGGGGCATCGGCCTGTATGCCGGTTCTTCGTTGCAATGACTGAAAACGTTTTCACAGAAGTTGTCAACGTGGCCGTCGGGAGGAACGGCAACGCCACTTGCGATTGCATGCGGCCGGTGACAACTAGGACGATACGTTGCTGAGAACGTTTTCTGTGTGGGAGCCGGGATCATGACGGTCGGGATCCGCGACGTGGCCAGGGCGGCGGGCGTCTCGACCGCGACGGTCTCGCGCGCCCTGGGGCGCGGGCCGGTGAGCGACGCTTTGCGCGAACAGGTCGAGGCGGCGGTGCGGGCGACCGGCTACCGGCCGAACCTCTCGGCCCGGCGCCTGCGCTCGCAGGCGGCCCAGACCATCGGATTGATCGTCGCCGACATCCGCAACCCGTTCTTCACCGCGGTGAGCCGGGCCGTAGAGGATGCGGCCTTCGCCTCCGGCATGCGGGTGATCCTGTGCAACACCGACGAGGATCCGGCCCGCGAGGCGATGTATCTGCGCTTGATGGAGGAGGAGCGGGTCACCGGCGTGATCTTCGCCCCGACCCGGGTCACCCTGGACAGCCTCGATGGGCGGCCCCTCGGCTTCCCGGTGGTGCTGATCGACCGGGCCGGGCCGCCCGGCACCCATGACAGCGTGGTCCTCGACAACGTGACCGCCGGCGCCTCTTTGGTCGACCACCTCGTAGCCCAAGGCTACGCGCGGATCGGTGGCCTGTTCGGCGCGACGAGCACCACCGCGCAGGAGCGCCAGACCGGCTACGCGGCGGCGATGCAGCGCCACGGCCTCGCACCGAGCATCCGCACGGTCGCGCCGAACGCGGCCGCCGCAGAAGCCGAGGCCGCACGCTGGCTCGCCGGCCCCGACCGCCCGGAGGCCCTCGTCCTGTCGAACGGGCTGATCCTGATGGGAACGGTACGGGCGGCCCGCACCCTTGATCTCGCGGTCCCGAAGGATCTGGCGCTCGCCGGCTTCGACAACGAGCCCTGGACCGACCTGATCGAGCCCGGCCTCACCGTGATCGAACAGCCCGTCGCCGAGATCGGCGCCCAGGCGATGCAGCGGCTGTTCGAGCGGATCGCGAACCCGGACCAGCCGGTGCGCAAGATCGTCCTCAGCGGTCGCTTGGTGGTCCGCGACTCGACCTGCAAAAACGAAATGGACGCGCGATCAGGGCCGCGCACCTAGCACGACCCTAGGGTTCAGACCCTAGGTAGGAAACTCATACAACCAATTGCTGTTGCTCGCGTTTTCTTCCTGAGTTTGGGGTTTCCAGCGCAGGAGGATCGCGATGGCACGGTTGCTCTGGCTCTCGGATGAAGCCTGGGCGCGGATCGAGCCGCACCTGCCGTACGGCCAACCGGGCAAACCGCGGGTCGACGACAGGCAGGTGATCAGCGGCATCCTGCACGTCCTGAAGGTCGGCTGCCGGTGGCAGGACACGCCCTCCGCCTACGGTCCACACACGACGGTCTACGACCGCTACAACAGGTGGTCGCAGCATGGTGTCTGGCAGCGCCTGTTTGCCAAGATCGCTGCCGTAGGCCCTGTCCCCGACGAGCTGATGCGCGATGCTACGCACGTAAAGGCACACCGCTCGGCATCGAGCGGAAAAGGGGGGGCCTGGAACCAGGCCATCGGCCGCTCGCGCGGCGGCTTCACGAGCAAAATTCATGGCTTGGCCGATGGTCGTAGCCGACCGGTTGCGTTCGCCCTGACGCCCGGCAACGTCGCTGACATCAGCATGGCCCTGCCGCTGCTGCGAGCCGTCGTCCCACCCAAGCGCCTGATCGCCGACAAAGCCTACGACGCCCAGAGCCTGAGGGATTGGCTGAAAAGCCACCGGGTGATCGCCACTATCCCGTCAACGGCCACCCGTACGGTGCCCTACAAGCACAGCCGGATCGCCTACCGGCGGCGCAATCGCATCGAGCGCCTGTTCGGCCAGCTCAAGAACTGGCGGCGCGTCGCGACCCGATATGATCGCTTGTCCTGCAACTATCTGGCCGCCGTCGCCCTCGTTTCCTGTGTCGTCGCATGGACCTGAATGAGTCCTCCACCTAGTAGGCGGGGGCTTGCATACTAAATTCCTGTATGTCGAGTATGCCCTTAAGCGAATAATCATGTCTGGACTTATCACAAATTTTTCCAAGAAATTTCGCTACTTTTAGCTTTAGCTTGTGGCGACTCATGCGCTCGGATCGGCCACCTGTCTTCTCGCAGCTGGCAAGCTAACCGCAACGCGACAAACCTCCTGACGACAATCGGGATTATGTGGAGTGCAGTTGTCCTGTCCTACCTGAAAAATTTTCTTTTTTAGCCATTTACTCTGCATAACATCTCTCTTTACATAATCGGCATTATGCGGTGCGCCACATAAGGACGAGTTCGGCGCCGCCTGCGCGTTCCTGTGCAGCCAGCAGGCCGGGTTCATCACCGGACAGAATTTGCTGATGGATGGCGGGGCCTATCCCGGCACGTTCTGAGCGTCGGTTCGGCCGGATCATCCCATCCACCCCCCTCATCCTGAGCAACCGTTATGCGGGCTCGGTCGCGGGACGCCATGGTGTGCCTCGGGCGAGGACGGTGTTGGCGTAGATGAGCAGCTTTCGGGCGCAGGCGATGAGGGCCTGCTTGTGGGTCTTGCCGCGGGCCTGGAGGCG